>NZ_CM003595.1 GCF_001435295.1 Psychrobacter sp. P11F6
TAAGTATATAAGTATAACTAAAAATGTACGTCACATCACTATTAATAGCAATACTTCATAGTAAAAATAGCATCGCCTTTTCTAACTAGCGTATATCCATCATGATAGACGTCCTGTATCAAAGACAGCATAATAAACTGCCTATTACTAGGCAAATTGCGCTATTGGATACCAATTTGAGCTACTAAAAGGAATACTTTAGCCGCTCATATTCGTTATAATCCGTTCACCAATCAAAAACTACTAATCGTTAATGAGGAAACCACTATGGTGAAGTGTCACTTATCGACCATCATGGGCGAAAGACGCCTTAAAATTGCCGATGTCGCAAGAGATACTGGTATCAATCGTGGCACCATTACTCGCATGTATCATGAAGAAGCCACCCGAGTTGATCTAGATATCATCGAGTCTTTATGCACGTATCTTAGAATCAATGTTGGTGATTTATATGAAATCATAAATGAGGACAGCAGTGAATCACCTGAGTGAACACCTTCGCTCATAAGACATTATCACCTTTAAAAGTATAAAAAGACCTATAGAAGGTCATTTTCTCTTGCAATAGATTAAAATATAGGTATAATTTGACCTGTAGTAAGTCATTTTATCCATTATTTATACACAATAATCTACAGGAGAATACCAATGAATAACAATCTATCTCGGCTCAACAGCTGCGCTTGGTTTAGTGAACAGACTAAAGCTTTAGCCTCTCAGCTGTTATTCAGCTTACAAGTACAGCAAGGCGTACAACTGGCATCATTACTTGGTGTTGACGCTATTCTTTATAATGATGAAGCGATTTATGTCTGGGTGCAACGACAGATAGATGACGGTCTTATGATTGATGATTATGCGTTAAGTACCCTTGAAACTGCTTTTATAGAGTTGGTCACAGCTCATACTGACCAAGCAGCCTAGTCACTTTAGCTTATATTTACAGACTTCTTGTTTAACAAGAAACAATAACCCTTAAAGCCAGATAAAGTGTCATTATCTGGCTTTTTAATATAGACAAAGATAACGACAA
This sequence comes from Psychrobacter sp. P11F6, assembly GCF_001435295.1. NCBI lineage: Bacteria > Pseudomonadati > Pseudomonadota > Gammaproteobacteria > Moraxellales > Moraxellaceae > Psychrobacter > Psychrobacter sp. P11F6. The sequence continues at coordinate 1,034 of NZ_CM003595.1, forward strand.
TCAAACAAGCCTTTTTTCAGTCTTATATGTTTCAGAAGACGCACTTTTGGGCAATATAGCTCGCTATTACCATACGTCTTTACTCAGTCGGCTTTGCACGCGGCACCCCAGCTATTTTATAATAAACAAAGCCTCTCTCATCTCTCAAAACACTCTTACTGTCTGCTCTAACGCACCAGCTGATTGCATCAGGCTGCTCTTTATTAACATCACAAGCCAAAATAAACTGCGCACTTTGAGCATTATTAAAGGCCTGTTTCCAACCCGTTTCAAGCTCATCGATGCCGCGCTGTAGCTCTGCTTGCTGCTGTCTCATTTCTGCAATCTCATCAAAGCTTGGCACATACCAAAAGATCAGGGCCACAAGGCTTATTATCACAGCTGCCATACAGGCGGCGGCCACTGCTGCTATCCTTTTAATACTCATGGACTCAATAGACTTGTAAATCTTATCCAAGTCTTTTTCAGCCTCCTCTTTTACTTCTCCAATCCGCTTTTTTGTAGCGGTCTCAAGCGCCTCAATATCGGTAATAATCTGCTTATGACCAGCTTGGTACTGATTGGTAAAGAGTGCAAGACTGTCCGCACTAGCGCCAAGCTTATCAGCCACCGCTTGCATGGTAATCACTTGCGCCTCTATGCTGGCGTTTTTAGCAGTGACGACCGCCTGTACAGCCGTATCAATCTGCTGTTTCATATCGGTGATGATACCCGCTATTTTGTCATCATAACGACGCGGCATTTCAGTGTCAGTAAAGGTGGTCACTGCCGCTTGAAGCTGCTTTAATACAAGTTCTTCATACTGACTCAATGCCTTCGAGGCACTGCTTGCGCTACCATCCAGCTTTTGAGTAACTGAAGTCATCTCATCTATCTTGGTATCGATACGGCTAAGAGAGTGATCAAGGCGCGTTGCCACTACATCGTCAGCTTGTCCAATCAGTGCTCGCAGAGCTTCGATCACAGGTTTGAGTCTGGTCACGAGATTAATAAGCTCGTCGTGAATGTCCTGCTCATTGCTATTGTCTTTATTCATGGGATGCTCATTATCATAATGCCGCCTAAAATGGACGTGGTGATGGGTAGCGGCGTGTTTGTGCTTGTTCATGCGCTTGGATAGCGCTCTTCGTTTTTTGCAAATGATCTGTCACGGTTTGCGTGAGCGTTGCCGCATCTATGGTGATAGCAGGAACGTGCTCAAAGCGCTCATTGATCTGGGTTAATACCTCGACCTTATCTTGATTGTCAGGCAAGCGCTCAAGCTGTTGCCACAGCGATGTTGCTGCCTTCTGCACCTGCGTTGCAATTTTTTTGGCATCGGTGTCTCGTAAACTCTTTTGTAGTGTCGTAAAGCTGTCAGCGCGTTTTAGAGTGGTGAATATAAATGCTTGTGCGGCAACCGCCTCAGCCGCGTTGATCACTTCGATCGGTGCATCAACGGCCTTAAAATCAAGGGTATCAACGCGGTCACGCACCCGTACCACTAAATTGTCAAATCGATCTCGATATGCTTTGGTCTCATTGATTCGCTGACGCTTAAGAGATGCCTGCTGCCGTCTCTGTTGTAAAGCTACTCGCCGCCTGATTAAAGCCTCCTCTCGTGCGCGCTCAGCCTCTTCCTTAAGCTTTGCTTGCTCATGTGCTTTATTGAGCTGGTGGTGAAGCACCATCGTACGGTTGCGCCAGTCATCAAGCCGATCTGCGTTCAATTGAGTGGTCTTGGTACGGGTAATCTCATCGTATAGGTCATCATCTTGCACAATCACAGCTTCACTTTGATCCAGTAAGGCGATACGCTGCTCATAAAACGGCGACAGGCGCTGATAGGTTTTTTGACTGGTATTAATTTGCTGCTTTAACTGTTTGATGTCTTCATTATTTGTGGTCTTAAACGCTTTAACATCAGCGGTCAATGCCGTTAAACGAGTGTAAGCATCCGCGTCTACCTCTACTGCTTTTAACGTACTGAGCGCCTCACGCTCTTTTTCAAGGTATTTAAGGCGCTCAACATCCAGATCTGCAAATGCGGCAAACTTATGATAAGTGTCCATGTTATTGGTGACGTCTATCTCTTGTAGATCCGCAAACGCTTGATCCCACTGTAAGGATAAGTCGGATTTTTCAATATCAATCTCATCAAGTGCTTTAAAGCCAGTCGCCAGTTTATTCAGCTTTGCGGCAAATGGTTTTAGGGTGGCCTTTAACCCTTTGTAGTCAGCAACGACTTCATTATTAAGCGGGATCAGCTTTTTTAGCACCGCTTTATTGTTCAGCACTATTTTATCAATCTGTGACAGTTGCTTCTCAAGACTGGTAACGGCACGGCCCGTTTGTAAGGTGTCGTCTTGTCTAAACTGCTCAACCAACGCTAAAGCCTCATTTAGAGCCTCGCTTTTCTCTTTTGTGTTTATTTGCTTGGTAAGCTCAATCATTTTTTGGCGGGACGTGCTGTAATCCTGTCCCACCTCTTCGGTGAACCTCGGTGTGCTTTTAATATTTTTGTCAATAGTGATGGTCTGTTTAGACTGGTGTGCTAACTCTTCATGCAGCCTATCAATGGTTGAGAATAAGGCGCTGCGTACCATCTTTTTTTGCTGCTCAAAATCGTCTGAGATCACTAAAAGCTCATCAAGTACGTCATCATTGGCCGCATCACTATGAGTCTGACTGTCCTTTTTAAGGGTAGCGGGTGTCAGTTCAGCGGCGGGATCCACCAAGCGAATGTTACTAAGCTCAAGTCGCGCAAAGGGTTTACGCTTTTTATAATGCACTGTAACGCCATTAACCTCTTGTGCGTTGCTCTCAAGATCAATGCGACCCTTGTCGTCATACTCAATTACCAGACCATTTTTTTCGATGTAGGCATTGATCTCATCAATTGTCTCGTTGTATTCATGAATCACTGAGCGCTTACCTTTTAAGACATCCTTATACAATGACTTGCCCAGTTTCATTTTTGGTAAACGATTAATGCCCTGCTCACGGTACGATTTCTCATTGATCGCTTTATTCTCAGGCAATAGCTCGTTAGCCATATCCGCCCAAAGGGTGCGTTGATATTTAAGCTCATCACCGCGCCCATTTAGTCCTTTGGATAGCCGCTCACCGGTTGACCACTGTGTCCAATTCTTACGCTTCGATAAGACATAACCTTTATCCGCATCCGCTAATACTTCACGGCTTGAGAGTAAAATATGGGCATGAAAGTTACTACTGGTCAGCTCAACCACTTCACCTTTCCCCACATGTTTCTCATGACTGTGGGGTCGATGGATGGCCACATCGACAAGCACATTATAGCGATCAGATAAGGTTTGAGCGTAGCGCTCGACCAGCACCATGCGCTGATCAGCCGTGATCCCCTCAGGAAACATCATGTCAATCTCAGTACCCAATTGCGCGTTTTTACGAGTCTCAATACGTTCGATATCATTCCAAAACCCCTCACGCGTTACCGCCAAATCCCCAGCAAGAGTTGGCGTTATCAACGCCGTATGCATCACATTTTTCTCAATAACTTGCGTGTATTTAGTACCATCACTGTCCACTAAATTTAAGATTTTGTCTTTAGCTTTACTGGTGTAATCGTGGACGACTCCTGACTGCTCATCAACCAGTTTTGAGCCAGAATTATAAGCCGACTTTGCCACCACGCTATGATTTTTCGCCTTACTAACGGCGCTAACCGACAGATGAAACCCTTTATTATTCATAGCAAAAAAACCCAATATTGAGAGATGATTTTTTGGGGGTTGTAGGGGGTTCGCCCCCTGCCGAACGACGGAGTTTATGTAAAAAAACAGTACCCCTTGTGGGTCTTTTTTACACAAACTCCTAAGTTCGCTCTTAACAGAGGGTTAAAATACTACTGCGCCCACGAAACAATGTGGTCTTGTGTATTTTACTACCTTGCATCCCTATGTGTACACTGCTAGGATCAACTCTATCATAGTTGACTAGAAAAGGATGAGATAATGTCAGTAATATCAGATGATCTATTCGCAGATAAGATAAAGCAGTTACAGGCTATTAAAAAAGAAATCAATCAGGACAGACTTGAGGCACATCAGGTGTTGGGGGAATGGTTAGCCAACGCATTAGACGATGATGACAATCATGAACTACAAGCTATATTTTTAGACGCCCATGATAATGAAAGGTACGTTCGTTTAAAAAAGCACCGTGAGTTTTTAAAATCAATCGCTCATAAGATGCAAAGTGAGGCTAAGGAAACACCAAGCAGCTTTACACCACCTAAAAGCAGTCAGGACAGTGACCACGGTTCATTGCTTGATGCTTACTCATCAGCACAGTAGCTGCTAGAAATCGCCTAATTGAAGGTACAGCTGGATCGTCTACTAATTAGCGAAAGGTTAGGAGACGGTTATCGGCTGTTTTAAGCGTTTTAGAATAGCTTTAGCTACCATCGTATCGGACAGAGCGTAAAACGTATATAAGAGTGGTTTCTAGGCTTTTTAGCAACGGTTTGATAAGTGTTTACAGATGTGTCGATAATGGCTACTGAAAATGAAGACAAACTATCTACAAAAAATGAGACTGATATTGAGAATGTGAAAACAGGGTTGTCCAGAATGACAGACGAAGATATTCAAAATATCTTTGACCATGCTTTTGAAGATCTTCAAAGATCTAAGCTTGATCCGAACCATGCGAACGTGGAATAACATTAAGTAAATGGACAATTGCATTCTGAGCTACTGATCAGTTTTACAAGTGATTGGTCGATCAAATTATCATCTTAAATCCGTCGGTTTTTTGGTTTTTTCCTTATTATTTAAAATAAAAATATATTTTTTACTTTTAAAAACTTTTAAAGACTTTTAGACAGTCTGTAAGCTTTGCTATTAAAGGGTTACGCACTCTATTATGCTACTTTTATCCCGCATTATGCTACTTTTATCCCGCATTATGCTACTTTTATCCCGTTTAAATGCTACTTTTATCCCGCATTATGCTAGTATCTTAAAGTAACTAGCATAATGAGGTTGTCATAATGAATGATGTCGAGCTATACGAAAAAAAATATCCTGAAAAATGGATTGTTATGCAGAATAAAATTACTCAAGCTTTTAGAGAGATGTCTATTGATGAGAAGCGCATCATTATTCTAGCGAGCCCATTGGTTAGGGTTAATAATGCTACTGAAAAAACACCGATAGAGGTTGCGTCTTCTGAATTTGCTAAGCTTAGCGGAATAGATAGAAACTCGGCTTATAAGCAAATGAAATCAGCTAGCAAAAAATTAATGAAGCGTACATTCATTTATGAGGATAAGGATGGTGATGATACAGAGGTTCAATGGCTAATCAGGTCGAAATATGCAGATGGCTATATATCGATGCATTTTACAGATGAGGTAATATACTTACTTCAGGTTTTTGATAAGCTCAACCCTTACACTAAATATTTAAAAGAAGATATCTTAAACCTCAAATTGACTTACTCGTTAGACCTTTACCATCTAGCAAAAAAGTCTGAGGGGAAGGGTGGTTTTTCTATGACTTTAGATCAATATAGGCAAGAACTTGGCACGCCTAAGTCGTATGAGCGCATCAACAATTTGAAAGAGAATGCAGTTGATGGGCCCATAAAAGAAATTAATCAGAAAACCGACATCAAAATCACCTATGAAAACATCAAACGTGGACGCACAGTTACAGGTTTGACATTCACCGTCAAGGCCAAGCCAACTAAGAAAAAAGGACAGGAGGGCCTAAATCAGAATAATGAGGATAGAGATATCCCACCTCTAACCGTTAAGCAAATTGATCGTTTTGCCCCTTTGTTGGCTAACTACTCACCGTTTGGTAGTTACGCACCATCAGGTAAAAGCACTCAAGAAGTTATTAGTTGGTTACACACTCAATTAAGAGATGAGGCTTTTTTAAAGACCCACAAAAAGCACTTACTGGCGATAGGCTATACGTTCCCTAAGCAGAAATCATAGCAAAGAAAAAAAGAGTAATTGAGCTAGCGTAGCCTATACAAATGGCTTATATTATATGTACATAAATAAGCTAAAAGTGATGTTATGACGACAACTAATTATAATATTAGGCTCGATCAAGAGCTAAAAGAAAATGCTTTTTCGGTATTTGAAAGCTATGGATTAACACCGTCTCAAGCGATCAAATTATTTTTGACCCAAGTGGCGCAAACCAATAAAGTGCCACTATCTTTTGAGTATCAGAAAGTAGCAGCTGTCAGTCAAGATGAATTGCCAATCTATAAAGAGCATACTGATTGAGAGAAAAGATGAGTATTAGATTTGAATGGGATGAACAAAAAAACATCACCAATCAGTGCAAACACCGTTTATCATTTGAGGCAGCTACCCGGGTTTTTTAGATCCTTTATGCCTGCGTCAGCAAGACAGGTATGAAAATGGTGAGGAGCGGTGGCAGGCGCTGGGTACAATAGACGGCACAGCAGTCTTATTAGTAGCCCATACGCAGACAGACATAGATGGTGGCGAGGTTATACGCATTATCTCGGCTAGGCGTGCCACAAAGAGTGAGAGGAGGCAATATGAACAAGGTTAGCTATCAAATAGACGATTTACCACCACTAACGGCAAAGCAACAAGCGGACTTAGAATATTTAGCAACGCTTAGTGATGACAATATTGATTTATCAGATATTCCAGAAGTTACGGATTGGTCAAACGCTATCCGTGGCAGTATTAAGCCGCAAGCGTTCTCTGCTGAAGCGAGCGTCATCAACCCAAGTATCATTGCCAAGTTTAAGGATAGAGCCAAGCAAACAGGTGGTGACTATCAAGAAATGATCAATAATGCGCTAGAAGAATACTTAGCGGATCACTAACTATAATTTAATGACCGTGACCTCAAGATCACTTGAGGTTTTTTTATATTTTGTATTGTAGTATATTGTAAATTGTATTATACTACATACATAATATACAACAATTACATATTTATTCATACAAAATTAAGGACGATGATGATGGCCATCACTATTCAGCAAATTCATGCTACTGCCGACCAATTGCAAGAACAAGGAATTAAGCCAACATTAGCTGAGGTGCGTAAGGCTTTGGGCGGTGGTTCATTCACAACCATCAGTGAGGCGATGAAGTCTTGGCGTCAGGATAACCAAGAAGAAGAGCAGCTCAGACAGGTTGAGCTACCAAGTGGTATCACTGAGCGCTTACAAGCGCTTGGTGCGGATATGTGGCAGACGGCCATTGATATCGCTAATGATCGCTTGGTGAAAGAGCGTGAGGCACTAGAGAGTATTAAGGCCAAGGCACAAGCTGAAACAGATGAGGCGCAAGAGGCGGTTAAAACGCTAGAGAGTGAACAAGCCGATTTGTTGGTACAGCTCGATGAAGTCACAGCAACGGCAGAGGCAGCAGCAATCAGTACAGCTCAAATGACTGCTGAGCGTGATACGCTGTTACAGACGCTCAGTGATACTCAGCACGCGCTTGAGCTTGAGCAAGCTAAAACAGATGCAGCCCAAGTGCAACTTGCAGAGCTACACAGCAGCTTTGACCAGCAAGCAAAAGAGCTTAACGTCAACTTATCAAAAGTGGCCACGCTTGAAGCCACTGCTCATAGCGATAAAGCAGAAATTTCACGTCTGCAAATAGAACTGACCGCGACTAAGGATGAGCTAAAGAAAGTCACTACTGAACGCAATGAGATAGCGACTGACACAGCAGAGGTTAAAGGGGAGTTAAAGGCCATAATCGCTGAGCGTAACAAACTATCAGGACTCAACGATCAGTTGACTCAAACACAGGCTAAGCTTGAAGCTGAGCATAGCGTATTGAATAAACAATATAGCGAGCTATCAAGCCGTCATTTATCAAAGCAGGAACAAGTGACTCTGTTACAAGATCAACTTAAGAAAGCACAAGATGCTCTAATACTTATTCAAAACAAAGATAATACTTTGGATGCTGACTAAATAAAAGTATTCGAGGTTTCAGTTTAATTAGGATTTCAAGATAAAGAACAGTTATAAGTTTGGGAGGTAGTTTACCCAAGGCATAGATCTCGTTCTATTCACACTAAGCTTATGAATCAACCATGACAATATCGACTCACTGAATAAGTGACTGCTGTATAATAACTATTCTAAATTTTTCTCTGGACTCTTATAGTATATAGCCGAGTGGGCTATATACTACTTAAATTAGCCTAAGTGAATTTATGCTGATTTTGGAGCCTTGAGCAGATTTCAAGGAACACTCACCCTAAAGCGATTATGAGTAGATAAAATACTCACAATCGCTTTAGTGCATTCCTTGGATTTGATGTGATTAGTCATGCCGACTTCATCGCCCATCGCGTCATCAAGACCGTATCACTGTATCAAGCTACGGTTGTTAAGATTACGGCTGATAGCACCGCCTAGACACGCTCTTAACCGCTACTGTGCTGTCATACGCTAGCAAGGGCATAAACCCAATATACCGCTACGATATGCACGAGTAACCACTCATTGCGTTGCTCAATATGTCTAGAACCCCCTGTCGAGAGCTTACCCCTGTGTCAAACGCAGTCGTCGCCGAGGCCTGCCACCCATTTGACGGGTAACGGGTACAAAGAGAGCAGCACAAGGATGTAACGAGCGAACAAGCAGTTTTTAAAATGTATAGTGAATAAGGTTGATATGAAAGCAGTTTTTGGATAAAATGCACCTACACGGGCATTTAATGCTGTTCAAATAACGCACTGCGTATGCTTATTTGTTCGTTACAGGGTGTTGACGCACTCTGTAACCGTTAGCTACATTAAAAACTAAATGCCTCTAGGAGTCAACTCCCAGAGGCATTTTTTTGTTTAGTCTTTCGATATGACTCTGGTAAATCTTTAGGTGCTATCATAATCAACTTTCTCAAGTACTTCAAATCGCTTTGAGAGTGTCATAATCTCTCAAAAAACCATCTGAACCGCCTCAGGTTTTCGGAGACTAAACAGTCTTAGAGAGTACGACGAACTCGGGGTGGTTTACCCATACGCTTTGAGCTAAGCCACATCTTCATGAGCGTCGTTTCGTAATTTGTCTTGTAATGCTAGCAATCCAAAAATTTCTCAGTTTTGCGCCAGAAATGTGCAGGTAGTGCACAAGCGGTATCATGTGGCATCTTAAACGCGCTTGCCGATAATTCTTGTAATGAGTAATGATATCAGTAGTGTCTATTTCTGACTGATCAAATCATGAAAGGTTAAATACACCCTGATGTTAAGCACAAAAAAACCCAGCAATGATAGTAAGATCACTACTGGGTTGGAGAAAAGCAATAAATATGTTGTGCTGACTTCTCAGGTCTTATTTATCATTCATAGCAAGGTAGATATTACGATCTGATGCGGATGCGTCATCCACATATTTTGAATCACGCCATGTCGTATAAGCATAGACACCACTGTATGGGCTGATACTGTTCTGACGGAAGTCAGAAATCCAATCTGTACCATCGAAAATTTGAATATGGCCATGTGGACGCTTTGATGAGCGATCATAGACAATAACATCACCTACTTGGGTTGGCATATCATTGCTGATTTTGCTGAAACCTGCTTTATCAAGTGTGCCACGAGTAGCGTACTGATAGGCTGAAGGATTTGGAGTGAACTCATAACCAGCTGATTGTAGTGCTTTACGTACGTAACGGGCACAGTATCCAGAGCTGCTAGATAGAGCCACTCGTGAAGCGCGAGCAGCAGCGATAGCGGGTGCTGAATTGCTATCAGGGATAGTATTGACTTGCTGCTGTTGTCTTTCAGCATATAAGCGGCTACTTGATAACGAAAGCTGTTTCTCTTTTTGTTGAGCCTGCGCACTTAAGTTGCTAATTGCTTGACTGATTTCATCATTGCTAGAAACATAAGCACCACTTTTGGTGCTATAAATATTTTTTGACGAACTGTAGTTTGATGCCGCAGAAATATTGGTTATATTATTACTTGTTTGAAAGGTCGTTACAGCAGCAGTACTCGTTTGTGCTATGCCCATACCCAGTACTGACAAAATCAATAAGGCCTGTTTCATAAATCTAATACCTACGGTTAATTCAAAATGGTCTGTTGTCCATAACAGAGCAGTCAATTAAATCTCAACAACTCAAGAATATACACATTGTGGTGACTAATAATTATGCTGCAAACCCTTATTCCATAGGCGGCCGGCATTATCAACGATTTCGCTAAAACCTTATAAATTTATTGGAAGTCAAACTGTTAGCCAAAACACAAATCGGACTTTAGCATAGGCTGTAAAGCATGTCATCACTAATAAAAATCTGATAAAAGCTCTTTTTAAGCTTATAAAATGATAAAAAATACCTATTTTATAATGTAATTTCGTGTAACATTTATAGAATATAGCTGACCAACCTGACAACAATATCTCCTGTTTGATAAGCAGAAAAAAACGTTTGAGGATTAAATCCTTAATTTAGATTTAATCCTCAAACGTTTTTTTAGTGGGTGAAGTAATTATGCTATATAGGGTTTAACCAATTATTAAAATAATATACTAATTTATAGTGTCAATATGAATTTTAATTCGCTAAGGAACTATGTAATCTTACGTAATTGTTGCGATACATCATGTAGTTCCTTGTATTAATTTCTAAGAAATTGGTTATTTTAAAGACAGATAACATCTAAAATAGGTTACATTGACATAAAAAGTTACATATCCAAATTTGTTTTTAGCTTTTGAAGTTCCACTATCTGATGAAAAAATTAGGTTTAGGAATAAAAATCCTTGTACTAACATAGGTATTAATTCTGCAAATGGAATGTATCTTGTTAGAACTGCATTTATATTTATTTGTTCATGCACCTCGACACTTATTTCTAATATGCAGACTGCTTACCCCAATCATAAATACCGCGTTTGTAAGCATAAATCAGCATGATTAAGCCGGCGATAATCATCGGCGCGCTTAAGATTTGACCTTTGGTCATCCAACCTAATAATATGAATCCTTGGTCAGCATCTGGCTGGCGGAAGAATTCAATGATAAAGCGGCTGATGCCATAGCCTAGTAAGAATACAGCGGAGGCGGCCATACGTGGACGTGGTTTTGATGAATACCACCATAAGAATATAAATAGCAGCAGACCTTCGGCAAAGGCTTCATATAGCTGTGATGGATGACGAGGCAATATGTATTGACCATTGACTTCAATCATCAATTCTTGCAATTGTGGATTGCTCTGTAATTGCTCCATATCAAACGCCGCGGCTTGCGGAAAGTAGGTCAGCCAGTTATAGCCACCGTCTGAGACGCGACCCCATAATTCGCCATTGATATAGTTGCCGATACGCCCAAACAGTAAGCCGGTTGGTACACAAGGAACGATAAAATCGAATACTTGAAAGGTAGTCTTTTTATATTTACGGGCAAAGAACCACATACCTAGCATGACGCCGATAAAGCCGCCGTGGAAAGACATACCGCCTTCCCAGACTTTTAATATATAGGCAGGGTTTTGGAGTAATTCACCGAACTGATAAAACAGCACATAGCCAATACGACCGCCTAAGATGACACCAAGCGCGCCATAAAAGACTAAGTCAGAGACCATGTCGGTGGTCCAATTGTCGCGTTTGGTACTGCGATACCAAGCCAAACCGTAAGCGGCAGCAAAGGCTAGCAAATACATTAGCCCATACCAGTGCACTTCCAATGGACCCAAGGAAAGCGCTACGGGATCATACTGAGGATGAATCATCATAAAGGCATCATAATTATTGGTAATAGAATGTATGAAATAGGCTTATATAAGAAATTTTTTGTCCAACAATTGAAAAGTACAACTATCGCAAGTCAGAATCTCATCTTATGGATAGAGAGACCTTCCAAGTAAACTCGCCTTCGATCTAATCTGAGCGGTTCATAGACAGTATGAAGGTATTTACTACCTGGCAATCAACAACTTTACAGCAACCTCAAAAAGACACTCATCTTTGATAGTAATACTAACTTTGCCATTATGAGCATTGGCGATAGCTTGCACAATAGATAAGCCTAAGCCTGTTCCTGAATGCATCGTATTCGTTTTATCATGACGATAGAATCGCTCAAACAGTTTATCGGCTTCAATCTGATTTAATGGTTTGTCTAGACGGTTGGTCATAGTTATTCTTAACCAGAGCTGCTCTGGGGATTGAATATCGTCTTTTGGCGCATTAAGCGAGGTGCTTGAAGTGAGGACAGTAGCGGATATCATAATAGTGCTATTACTAGCCGCATAATAAATCGCATTTGACATCAGGTTGGCAAACAGCCGTTGCAATAAGCCTTTATCACCTAGTACTGTTTTAAAATCACCCGATTTTTCAAAGATTATCTCACGATCCTCAGCAATCATCTCATAATAATCTATAAGCTTTGTGATCAAGCTCTCTATATCGACATGACTGATTTGCGAATCACTCAGCTCTTTTTGAGTTTTTGCCAGTAATAACATATCGTTAATCATGGCGGATAACTGCTTTAACGTATCATGCTGATGATGCAATTGCTCAATGTATTCGTCGCTTTCTCTTGGCTTAGTTAACATGACTTGCGTTTGCGTACTCAGCGTCGCTATTGGCGTACGTAGCTCATGGGCGATATTGTCTGAAAACCGTGATAATGATTCAAAGTTACTTTCAAGCTTGACCATCATAGAATTATAAGACTCCGTTAGTGGACGTAATTCTAACGGCATATCGCCAACCACAATTCTTTCATCTAACCTTTGAAGATTAATGCCTTTCATCTTTTGTACGATAGTAGCTAGGGGAGCAAAACCCCAGTGTACACTTAGTGCTGCTACTGAAACCAATAATAAGGTAATGGCGATAAGTATCAAGCTCAGCTGGCGATTAAACTGGATAAGATATTGATTATGCACATCGATAGGTAGAGCAATAAATGCCAAAACCTCTTGATGTGTAATGATAATGGCTCGGTAATGCCTATTATTTATCTTGATCATAAACTGCTGATCGCGATAGTCCTGCAATAGTTGTAACAAGCTAAAATCTGCCGGTAGATCATTGATGAAATTACTGGGATCGCTGGATAATAATTTGCCATTTTTATCTGATACTAAGGTTTTTAAATCATAATCCAGCCAAGAAGAATGTAGATGATTGGCATCAATTAGCGCTTGCGACTTTGATACTGTGAATGGTTCTATGTGATCTTCCAAACTAACCATACGTTTGCGCAGGTTAAAAGCTGCATGAGTAAGGATTTCTGAGTCCATTTGCTCAAAGTGTCCACTCACAGAGCGCTGAACCCATGCGTAGATAATAACCTGAGAGATAATAACGAACAATGTCAGTAAAAAAATAGTTCGCCATAACAGTGACCAACGCCGATTCTTAGATTTATGTCTCATTTGATGTCAGACTGTCTTTATTAATACTATCGTCGCCCATGCCACTATCCACGTCGACAGCCAGTGGCTCTAACTTGTAGCCCATTCCGCGTACCGTATGAATCAGCTTTATATCAAATCCATCATCAATTTTTATCCGCAAGCGCCTTATAGCCACGTCAATGACATTCGTATCACTCTCAAAGTTTATATCCCATACTTGCGAGGCGATCACAGTGCGCGGCAGTACCTCACCTTGACGTTCTAAGAAAAGTTGTAATAAAGCAAACTCTTTAGCAGTCAATTTTATATTAGTGTTGCCTCTATGAACGGTGCGTTTGGCAATATCCATTTTCAGATCAGCTATGTGTATGACCGAGCTTTTATAATCAGATTGATTGGCACGGCGCAATAGGCTTTTTATTCTAACAATCAGTTCAGCAAAAGCAAAAGGCTTGGTCAGATAATCATCGCCACCAATTTCAATACCTTTGATCCGATCGCTTAAATCATCTTTAGCCGTTAAAAATAAAACTGGCGTATGCTTTCCAGCAGCTCGGTAGCGCTGTACCAACTCAAAGCCACTGACGTCAGGTAGCATGACATCCATCAAAACCACACTAAAATCTTCAGTCATTAACGCATGATAGCCATCTAAACCTGTCATGTGATGATCCACGATGAAACCGGCCTCAGTTAAGCCTTTCTTAATATATTCTCCAAGGTTTTTCTCATCTTCTACTAACAGTACTTTCATCGTTGCTTACCTTTATATCATTATAGTTGTCAACAGCGTATCACTAACATTGTTAGCTTATCAGCCATATATTTATCAGGAACCCTTGTTATAACAGTGTTCTTTGGATAGAGACAGATGCTGGTATTTGGTTTTAATGACAAGAAGATGACAATATTATGCTGTTCCTAACGAACATGTAATATCCGTGTCATCTAGCTGTCAGCCACCATTTAGTATTCTAAATCAACGCCGCATATTGGCTTGTCTCTGATACAGACTGCCTCTACGAGTAAAGCAATTATCCTACTTAAACAGTTTGTTATTTATCTTTAAAGGGTCTTATATGAAAAATTATAGTTCATTAAAAAAAGCAGCTTTGCTTTCAGTATCGATGTTAGTGGGCATGTCAGCGGCCAATGCGCATACCACAAACTTAGATGCTTCTGTTCTCGGTAATTGTGATGCGCTCACTAGTTTTGCAAAGAACGCAGATCATAACGATGCACAGATTTCTAGCGCGCAAATGAAAGGCTATGTTGATGCGAGAGTCGCGTGTCAGGTACAGCATCAAGATCAACACTTGCAGTCTGAAAAGTATTTTGTGAAAAAATATGGTAGCGATCGTGATAGAAATGCTGAAGCCATATTAAATGAATATATCGCGCATTAAAATCTAAAGCGGTGAGAATGACAGCATTGTAATCTTAACGTCATCTACCAGTCAGAATGATTAATGTATCATTTAGGCTGGTTTAACAGCTATTGAACTCAATAGCCTTTAATCCAAACAATAGGAATTAATCATGTCACAATTTAAATTACTGTCTAAATCAATCGCAATGACGGCCATCGCTCTTGTCGTATCGACCTCAGCTATGGCGCATGACCCTAAAATGCATGCTGAAAAAGATCAAATGAACTGTGAAAAAATGCAAAAGCATATGGATATGATGGGAAAAATGGATCATAGCAAGATGGACATGAGCGATCCTGCCATGAAAGCGATGATGGCTAACATGGGTAAAATGAAGCAAATGTACCAAAAACACTGCGTTACTAACGACAGTAAATCTTAAAAATTTTAGCTCTGTTAAATAGCAGTCAACACTTAACGGAAATAAATTTTTAGGAAAACATATGAAATTTTTATTGGGTGCGCTCTTTACCGTATTTGTGGCAATCGTTAGCGTGTTTGCGGTTGTTACTAGTGGCGTTGTCAATGTGGGAGCTGACCAAGAGCATAGCCCAATGATGTTTAGCTTTTTAGAAACTGCTCGCAATCGTTCCATAGAAAATGCCAGTAAAGATATTGTGGTACCAGATTTAGAGAAGGTTGAGCTAATCAGTTCTGGTGGCGCGGACTATAAGGATATGTGTGCAGGCTGTCACTTGTCTCCGGGAGTGGCACAAACTGACTTTAGTGAGAGCTTATATCCAAAGCCGCCCAACTTTACCAAGGCTGATATTGTCAAACGTTATCAAACAGAAGACGGTGCAAAGCAAAGCTTTTGGGCAATCAAGCACGGTATTATGGCATCTGGAATGCCTGCGTGGGGCGCGTCCCATGATGACGGTAGAATGTGGGCAATGGTAGCCTTCATTAGATCGTTACCTGAATTAGATGAAAGCCAATACACGATGCTAACCACTAGGATAGATGGCGATATGATGGACATGTCATTTGACGGTGATATGAATATGTCAGATGGTGGTGATATGGGTATGAATATGTCGGATGATGGATCTGGAATGCAGCATTAATACTTTCTAGATATGAAAGCCTCCTAACTCACGGTTGTCGCTATTAATAATGCAGTACTGAACAGTGCTGCATTTAATGTTTTTAGTTAAGTACATAAGAATTCAAATATAGGGTGTAAGTTTTTAGAATATCGAGCATAACAATAGACGTTTAGGAGTAATTTAATGAGACATTACACACATGTGCTTTCTAATGGACATAGCTGGTTATCCGGTCGTGTCCTTTTATTGGTGGTGACATCGTCACTCTCGTTAACGCTAGCCGCTTGCAGCCAATCTAATACCAGTGGCTCTGATTCTCAACCAGTAAAGGTTGAACAGTCTGCTACCCAGAATGCACAAGTACAAAATGAAAGTTCTGCTCCTACAAATGCTCCCGTTAACAGCTCGTCATCATTACTCAAAAACGTCTCAGCCACGGTTTATAAAGATGCCAACTGCGGCTGCTGTAAAGAATGGGTAGGCTATGCAAAAAACAATGGATTAAGTGCAACCACGCACGATGTGGAAGATCTATCCTTATTTAAGGAGCGTTATGGCGTACCACAGCAAATGCGCTCTTGTCATACCACCGTTACCACCGACGGTTTTGTCTTTGAAGGGCATGTCCCTGCTAAACACATGGCTGAATTCTTAGCAAATCCTCCTGCACAAGCTATTGGACTTGCCGTACCGAGTATGCCGGTTGGTAGCCCCGGTATGGAGTATGAAGGTAAATTCATGCCTTATAAGGTAATGCAGCTTAATAAAGACGGCACCACAGAAGTCTATGCTGCTATTGAGTCTCCTCAGCAGCAGCTGTAGTGTTGGCTTAGATGTGAATAGATTCTGTTAAATATCGAAAATATTATAACTATAAGCTTAACCACCATCTCTCAAATTAAATCAGGTTATCATTATGAATAAAAAGAACATACTGAACCGCCGACGTTTTTTAACCGGATCCTCTGCTGTCCTTGGTGCCTCCTTGATGCCGACTATTGCTAGTAGCGCATTGGGACAATCGAGTCGCTCAGGCAGTCAGGGCGCTACTATTAATAGTGATCAAAACGTTCATAAAGTACCTGTATTGACAGGGAAAGAGTTTGATTTATACGTCAGTAAACAGTCCGCTATTGTGAACGGCAAAAAGAGCATGGCGACGCTCATCAATGATTCACTACCAGCACCGACGCTAAAAATGCGTGAAGGCGATACGGTGGTGATACGTGTTCATAATCAGATGGATGAATCAACCTCTATCCATTGGCATGGACTACTAGTACCGTTTGAGATGGATGGGGTGCCGGGCATTAGCTTTGATGGCATTCCTGCGAACAGCACCTTTACTTATAAATTCAAATTAAAACAATCAGGCACTTATTGGTATCACTCACACAGTGGGTTCCAAGAACAAACCGGTATGCTGGGTGCCATTGTGATTGAACCTAAAGGGCGTGAGCGTCATCCTATCGACGAAGACCATGTGATCGTGCTTAGTGATTGGACCAGCCGCAACCCGCATAATCTCTTGAAGCTGCTCAAACAGCGCGCCGACTTTGACAACTACCATCTACCAGACTTCAAAAAACTGCTTGCTGATATTGCCGAAACGGATATGAAAACCGCGTTTGATAAGCGCAAAATGTGGAATCAGATGCGCATGATGCCCACTGATTTTACGGACTTGTCGGGTGAAAACACATTTACCTACCTTATCAATGGCAAAACGACCGCAGCTAATTGGGCGCAAATCGTCAAAGCAGGACAGCGCGTTAAATTACGCTTTATCAATGCCTCAGCGCAAACCATCTTTGATGTACGCATACCCGGTCTTAAAATGACAGTCGTCTCAACGGATGGTAATGATGTCGCACCAGTCGCTATTGATGATTTTCGTATTGGCGTGGCTGAGACCTATGATGTCATTGTCACCCCGACCAAAGATGCGCATACCATATTTGCCCAAAACATAGACCGTTCGGGCTATGTCGCAGCAACGCTTGCCACCAAAGAAGGTGCTCGTGCGGCAACGCCTGCTATGGACAAAATTGAATGGCTCACCATGGCAGATATGATGGGTGCTATGGGTGCTAATGGTTATAAAGCTAAGCACGCTAAAACAGAATATGACTTTAAGTCTGATATGCGTGTGGACAGTCCACGTATGAACCTTGACGATCCAGGTATCAACCTGCGCAATATTAATAGAGAGGTATTGAATTATAGTCAGCTACGCTCTGTCGATGAGGCAATATTTGCGGAGCAGCGCAAGCCTACCCGAGAGATCGAGCTACATTTAACCGGTAACATGGAGCGCTATATTTGGGCGTTTGATGGGGTTAAGTTCAGTGAGGCCACGCCGGTCAATATCAAGCCGGGTGAGCGCGTGCGTATTACCTTAGTCAATGACACGATGATGAATCATCCGATGCATTTACATGGGATGTGGAGCGATTTGCGCATGCCTAACGGTGAGTTTCAGGTGCGCAAGCATACTATGATGGTGCAACCAGCTCAAAAAATTAGCTTTGATGTCACAGGAGAAGCTGGTCGATGGGCATGGCATTGTCATCTGCTCTATCATATGGAAGCCGGTATGTTCAGAGAAGTGGCGGTCGTTTAAGCAAATCTTTGGTTGATAGGTGAGAGATGAGATGAAAATACATAAAGTGGGTTTACGGTTCGCTGGGGTATCATCATTGGTATTACTAGCATCATCATTTGCTAATGCTGCTGACCCTGCCACTGCTAAAAAAGACATGACTATGTCAGATATGGACCATAGTAGTATGGACATGTCGGATATGGATCACAGCAAAATGGATATGTCTGGTATGGACATGTCGGATATGGATCACAGCAAAATGGATATGTCTGGTATGGGCATGTCGGATATGGATCATAGCAAAATGGATATGTCTGGTATGGGCATGTCGGATATGGATCACAGTGGCATGGATATGTCAGGCATGGACCATGGCAGTATGGATATGTCAGGTATGCAAGGTGGTAAAGCTCCAGCTGATGCTCGCAGTCCTGACTATTCAAACGGTGTTCCCTATGGACGCTATGGTCAGCCTATGATGATGGGTGATATGCCATTATGGGGCGTTTCTGTAGACGATTTAGGCTATCAGTTTGATGACGATCAGATTAATTATGAGGTTAGTGCTTGGTATGGCCTAGATGAGCGCCGTCTATCTTTACGTAGTGAAGGTAGTGTTCAGACCAAAGATGAGAAAGACATTGATAGTCTGACCTCATTGTCTTACTGGAAGCCGCTAAGTATTTTTTGGAATGGCGAAGCAGGGGTCGCCTATGATACCAAGAATGATAAGCCTGCCATTATGGCCGGTATTGTCGGCACAATGCCTTACTTTATTGAAACAGATGCTAGAGCATATCTCTACACCGATGGTCAAGTTAGGCTTGATCTTGGTGCAGAATATGAATGGCGTTTGAGTCAGCACTGGGTTGTGATACCGGAAGTTGGTCTGTCAGCTTTTAGTAAAGACGATATTGACAATCATATCACCAAGGGATTCAATGAATTAGAGACTGAAGTTAGACTGACTTATGAAACCTTAGGTCGTCAACTGGCACCTTACGTCGGTGTGAGCTATGAGACGGCTCTTGGCAGTGCGCGTGACCAGCGGCGTCAAGAAAATGAATCGGTTGATAGCAGTAGTTTGACTGCCGGTGTTAAATTCTGGTTCTAACATTGTCAAAATTATAGGAGATATATTATGAATACTTCTGATCAAAACAGCATGAATCATCAAAGCCATCAACAGGGCATGAATCCTTATGTGAAGTTCACTTTGATGATTCTGACGTCTACGATTGTAATGTTTATCATGATGTATTTTAATACCTATCAATTGGATCATGTTTATTTTAGTGAGACCCGAGCTTATATGGCGCTCTACATGGGTGCCGGTATGGCCGTCATTATGCTGGCCTTTATGGGTAATATGTATAAGAAGACCAAGGTAAATCTACTGGTTTATGGAATAAGTGTAGTAATGTTTGCTGTAGGTATTTGGGGTGTGCGTTCCCAAGCAACGGTTGATCAAGTCGATTGGATGCAAGCCATGATACCTCATCACTCGATTGCCATTTTGACGAGCTCAAGAGCAGATATTGAAGACCCTAGAGTACAACAGCTCGCTGACGATATTATTAAAGCGCAAAAGCGTGAAATCGCTGAGATGCAAGCGCTTATTGAAGAGCTCGAATAGACGGCTATATATAGAGGTATGGCAAGCTAAGAAATTGATTATGAAAAAATGGTGATACCTGGTATCAGCGCTATAGTCTTCGCTGGTACCTTTACCTTAAAAGGACAGATTGCACAGATAATTAATGTGATTTTTTACCTACCCCTTCAACTGCAGTAACTGCTCTTTGTTTTACTGTTCTTATTTCAAAACCTCTTATTCCTATATCGAAATGTTCAATATCTGTCGATTGCTATTCTTGAGTGATAGTAAGCATCTAAAAGTATACGCTCGCCCACCACTGTCAATATGAGTGCTATGAGTCTTGGAGAAATACTATGATGGAAGGCATGGGTTGGGGTTGGATGGCTCTCTGCTTGTTGTTTGCGCTACTATTTTTCGCAGTACTAGTACTAACAATCATGGCACTGCTCAAGTATTTGCGTGATAAAAACTAAATTCCAATTGAAAAGTATAGAAATTATTTTTTAGAGGTTTTTAGATTAATGATTAGATGAATAGCAATCGAGGATTGATGATAGTGCTTTAAGAGTTGTACTTATTATAAATATTTATTGTCTTCAAGGAGTGGTTTTATGAAACATATTGCCGATGAAAAATCTATCAAAGGTGGTCAGTACGATAAAGTACCAGAAAATTATAGTGGTACGGTTTATATCTGCCCGATGCATCCTGAGGTTAGAGATACTGAAAAGAGCGATTGTCCGATATGCGGCATGTTTCTTAAACCTGAAGACGAGGTTGCTGAATCCAACAACCATGAAGATAGTCATGCGCATTGTCATGGAGCGGATGCTAATAATAGTAATGAGGTAAATTCTGTCGAAGACGATAAGTACGACAAGATACCGGAAAATTATAGCGGTACGGTCTATATTTGTCCTATGCATCCAGAAGTAAGAGATGTTGAAAAAAGTGACTGCCCAATATGTGGCATGTTTCTTAAACCTGAAGACGAAGTTGCTAAAGATGATAGTCACGCTAGCTGTCATGGAAAGGATACTGATAGTAGCGGAGTAAAATCTGTTAAAGGCGGTAAATACGATAAAGTACCTGCTGATTACGATGGCACGGTATATACCTGTCCTATGCATCCTGAAGTGAGAGACGTTAGAAATAGCGGTTGTCCGATATGTGGTATGGCGCTTGAGCCCGAAACGCTTACTATCGGTGAAGAGGACACCTCAGAGCTTGACGACATGACTCGTCGTTTTTGGATATGTACCGTGTTGACTGTACCGCTATTAATATATGTGATGAGCGGTATGTTTGACTTAAACGTAGTTAATTTTAGTCAGTATGGTATCTCCTCAAAGATCTTACAATGGGCTGAGTTAGTGCTCGCGACCCCTGTAGTGCTTTGGGGCGCCGCCCCGTTTTTCGTCCGTGGCTGGCAGTCTATAAAAAGCCGCAATCTAAATATGTTTACCTTGATTGCGATAGGCGTAGGCGCTGCTTATATTTTTAGTATTGTCGCGACCTTTTTTCCCGATATTTTCCCAGACAGTTTCAGAGATGCCTCTGGTCAAGTCGGAGTCTACTATGAAGCGGCAGCGGTCATTGTGACCTTGGTGCTACTGGGTCAAGTATTAGAGCTCAAAGCTAGAAGTCAAACTTCAGGTGCGATTAGAGCTTTGCTTGAGCTCGCACCACCAACCGCAAGACGTGTCGATGAAAACGGTGAAGAAGTCGAAGTCTCGCTTGATGAGGTCGTCACTGGCGATAAGCTACGGGTTAAACCAGGTGAGAAACTACCCGTAGATGGTACAGTGATCGATGGTAATAGTAATGTTGATGAATCAATGGTGACGGGTGAGCCAATCCCTGTATCAAAAGTAGCAGGAGATACAGTGACTGGTGGTACGGTAAATGGCACCGGAACGCTATTAGTCGAAGCGGTCAATGTTGGAGCAGATTCAGTATTATCTAAAATTGTACAAATGGTTGCTGAAGCCCAGCGTAGCCGCGCACCTATACAGAAATTGGTAGATAAGGTAGCTGGGTGGTTCGTACCGATCGTGCTTATTTGCTCCGTCATTACCTTTATTGTCTGGGCGATATTCGGCCCTGAGCCCGCTATGGCCTATGCCTTGGTTAACGCGATTGCGGTACTGATTATTGCTTGTCCTTGTGCCCTTGGTCTAGCGACGCCGATGTCCATTATGGTTGGTACCGGCAAAGGCGCGCAAAACGGCGTCCTCATCAAAAATGCTGAAGCGTTAGAGAGTATGGAAAAAGTCGATACCATTGTCGTCGACAAGACCGGAACACTGACCGCTGGTAAGCCCGAGCTTACCGCAATTGATGCGCAGGTAGGTCAAGATGAAGACGAGTTCCTCGCATTGGTAGCCTCAGTAGAAAGCGCTAGCGAGCATCCTTTAGCAGAAGCTATCGTTAGAGCAGCTCAAGAAAGATCACTCATTATTCCTAAAGCTACTGACTTTAATTCGACTACTGGCGAAGGCGTACAAGCCGTGGTCGATGGTAAGAAAGTCGCTATTGGTAACTCTAAGCTTATGGAAAGCCTAAATAGTTTTGATAATGAGCTGTCCACTAAAGCTGATGTCCGTAGAAAAGACGGTGAAACGGTAATGTTTGTGGCTATAGACGGTAAAGCTGCTGGTATTATTTCAGTTGCTGACCCTATTAAACCAAGCACTAAAGAGGCTATTTCACTGCTTCATGACGCAGGTTTAAAAGTTGTGATGCTAACCGGTGACAACGAAAAAACCGCGCAGGCAGTCGCCAATAAACTAGGTATTGATGAAGTTCATGCGGATGTCTCACCAGAGGATAAAAACCGTATCGTCAAAGAAATGCAAGACAGCGGTAAATTGGTCGCTATGGCGGGTGATGGTATCAACGACGCACCAGCGCTAGCGCAAGCTAATGTTGGTATCGCTATGGGAACCGGTACCGATGTGGCGATGGAGAGTGCGGGCATTACCCTGCTAAAAGGTGATTTAATGGGCATTGCCAAAGCTTATAAGCTTAGCCACGCCACCATGCGCAATATCAGACAGAATCTGTTTTTTGCCTTTATCTACAATGCACTTGGTGTTCCTATTGCCGCAGGTGTGCTCTATCCCACATTTGGGCTTCTGCTCAGTCCGATGATAGCAGCGGCAGCGATGAGCTTGTCGTCATTCTCGGTGATTGCTAACGCGCTGCGATTGCGCCGTTTGAAACTATAATTCTGGTACGGTAAAAAGTGTTCTAAAGCACACTGACACATACTGGTCTAAACAAGATCACAAAATATAAGGATACCGTTATGGGCAGCTTTTCTATTACACATTGGCTGATTTTATTGGTCGTAGTGGTGGTCGTATTTGGTACTGCCAAGCTTAAAAATGCAGGTAAAGATTTAGGCGGTGCGGTGAAGGGTTTTAAAGAAGCGGTCAAAGATGAAGAACCCGAGAATGCTCGCAAAAATCATGTGCTTAGCCATGAAAATAGTACGCCAGCTGCAAGTAATGATTTAAATACGCGTGTAGGTAATCAGGCTGATGATATGGAAATCAGCCCTATTTCCACTGATGACCAGCCTAAAGTATGAAGCGCGCCGCTTATAAATAGCGGCACTAAGTAGTCTATTAATATATGTGACTGTTATGTTTGATATTGGGTTTTCCGAATTACTCTTGTTTGGCGTCATTGCTTTAATCGTATTGGGCCCAGAAAAACTGCCGCAAGCCGCACGTACCGCTGGGCAATGGTATGCCAAACTGCGCCGTACAGTATCCACTCTACAATCTGAAATAGAAGCTGAGCTTGATCTAGCTGAAACACGTCAACAAATGCAAAATGAACTTGCGAAAATCCGTCAGACCGAGTCGGATATGAAGCGCGAATTAGCAGAAATGCGTGGCAGTATGCAAAAGTTTGAGCAGTCACAGAACCAAAGCCTAGACGCTTCACATCAGTCAATCACCCCTTATGATAAAGACCATCAACAGAATACTACCTCCTCGTTCATTAAACAGGAGGCGGATCAGTGAGCCTATTTAAACGGCAAAAAAGTCGACAAGAAAAAATAACAGATATAGAGTTTGAGGCGCCAACAGATACAACACAGAATAGTGAGTCTGGAGATACGTTAGGTACGCTTGGCGATATGCCTATTACCGGACATTTAATCGAGCTGCGTACGCACTTAATAAGAATATGCGTGGTCGTCTTAATTATATTCTTAGTATTGGTGGGATTTTCACGCGAGCTTTATAATCTTTTATCAGACCCATTAGTGGCGCAGTTACCCATCAATTCGACCATGATTGCCACTGATATAACGTCAAACTTTATGGCACCCATTCGCTTAACGATATTCGTCGCCGCATTTTTAGCAATGCCTTATATCCTGTATCAAATTTGGTCATTTGTAGCTTCCGGCTTATATAAAAAAGAGAAGAAAATTGCCATTCCTGTACTGCTATCTTCGATATTTCTATTTTATGCTGGTGTTGCTTTTTCCTACTTTGTCGTACTCAAAGGGGTATTGAAATTTTTTATTATGTTCGCTCCGCAGAACGTTATACCAATGACCGATATTGACAGTTATCTGAGCTTTGCCCTCAAGCTATTTATGGTGTTTGGACTGACTTTTGAGATTCCAGTGGTTACCTTATTGCTGATAATGGCCGGAATCGTTTCTACTCAAATTTTAGAAGATAAGCGTCGTTATATCATAGTCGGCTGTTTTGGGATCGCCGCGGTAGTGACACCGCCTGATGGTGTATCAATGCTGTTGTTGGCGATTCCTATGTGGCTATTATTTGAGCTGGGTTTACTCTTAGCAAAGATATTAATTAAAAATGAACGAAATAATGATTTAGTCTCAGGGAATGAAACATTAGAAAGTAGCTAGCACTACTTAAATACGCCAAGAACCTTTTTTACTTTTTACTTTTTACTTTTTACTAGAGTATGTCAGCGTGAGTACTCTACTTAGCGACGGACTCTAAATGGAACACCCAACTAATAACAACGAAAAAAATGACGGTCTTGCAAATCGACTTAACCAAGAGTGCTACTGCATTACCCTTGATCGTAAAGCGCTTAATACAAGCCTTCAAGATCAATTGGTAGAAACTAGAAACAATCCAATAGGAGCGAACGAGCTTAATAAGCTTTTTTCAGCAACACCCGTGTTCGTTCCCAAAACAGAGATAGAGGCGATGGAGCGAATCGTCAGGGCTATCGAGTCAGCTGCCGAACTGCCATTGTATCAAGAGCAAGTGCTGTCGTGGGCACCAGAAATAGCTGCTTTCGACCCAGGCCCAATAGGGGCCCTCATGGGTTATGACTTTCACTTGGGTAGCGATGGACCTCAGCTCATCGAGGTCAATACTAATGCCGGTGGCGCATTTCTGAATGTGTTGCTCGCTCGCGCACAAAAACGCTGTTGCAACCCCTCAGAGCAAAGCGCTGCAACCAATCAAATGCTAGATAGGTTCGAGGAAGCAGTGTTTGACATGTTCAAACAGGAATGGCAGCGACAGTCCGCTGTTGCTATGCCCAATCGGATAGCCATTGTGGACAATGACCCCGAGAGTCAGTTCATGTTCTTAGAGTTTGAGTTAGCCTGTCAACTGCTCCAAGCTAGAGGTATTGATACTGTGATACTTGATCCCTCTGAACTCGAGTATATCGACGGTACGTTAACAGCCCATGGCCAGAAAATCGATATGATTTACAATCGGCTTGTCGACTTTGCATTTGAGGACCCTGACCATGTATTGCTTAAGCAGGCTTATTTAGAGGGTGCTGTGGTAGTGACACCCAATCCCCGCGTACATGCTATGTTGGCCAATAAGCAAAACCTGACATTGCTATCAGACTCCCAAATATTGCGCTCTTGGGGTCTGGATGAGGCTGCAGTGGAGTGCCTCGAAAGGTCTGTACCGAGGACTAAGATTGTATCAAGAGACGATGCAGCAGAGTTGTGGCTTACTCGGCGGCAACTGTTTTTTAAGCCAGTTGCTGGTCATGGAAGCAAAGGCGTTTATCGCGGTAGCAAACTGACTCGACGCGTCTTCGAAAACATTCTGGATGAAGATTATATCGCACAGACCTTTGTCCCTGCAGGAGAGAGATCACTCAAAATTGATGACATCGTAACAACAAGAAAGGTAGATATACGTCTTTATACGTATGGCGGAAAACTGTTACTACCTGCTGCGCGTGTGTATCAAGGTCAGGTGACTAACTTCCGTACGCCAGGCGGTGGATTCGCGCCTGTCTTTCATGTGTGATCGTCTAGGTCTTATTTAGATGGCATTAGGCTGTTATAAGTCCGGTTAACTAATTCAATATTCTTCTTACCTAACCCCAGTTCGGGATAAGCCACATTGTAACTCATTGATACTATTTACAATGTAGCCACCTGCCCTTGCTGAGGCATGTTTTTGATGGTGGGTTTATAGGGAAACCAGCGATAAGCAATCAAACCTGACAGCAAGTTTGTAATAAAACCCGTGACACTACGATGGCGTGAATGCTCAATCTGACACAAGTTTTTCAGCTCCCCAAACACCGTCTCAACCAAAGAGCGATGATTGAGTAGCGCCTCATCTATCGGCTTGAGTACTTGCGGTTTCATATTACGCCGAAGTTTCGTTATCAGCCTAGTATCACTGTGTTTTGTGAGCCACTCGTTCAGTGCTTTACTGATATAGCCTCTATCCCCAAACACCTTGCCAAACACAGGCGTTGCCATATCCTTAACAGGCACTCTGTCATCCGTATTACCCGCAGTGACTTTAACAGATACAAGCTCGCCCTTGTGATTGATAATGGCGTGCAGCTTAAAGCCGTAAAACCAGCCCATGCTGCTTTTGCCTCGGGTTGCAAGTCCCTTAAAGACTTTATGACGGTAGATACGTTTGTTATGACAAACTGCTATCTTGGTTGAATCAATATAGCTGATACCTGTACAGTCGCCCATCATGCTTTGCAAGTAGGCACACAGTGGCATGATACTGCGCGGCATAAGCTTTATAAATCGTGAGTAGCTCGGCAGGTTTGGAAACTCCTGTTTCATCATGCCATGCATATGGTGGTAGTAAAAAGACTTAAACTGTCGATACCGCCGTTGATGAAACAGTACCAAGATGGTCATAATCTCTGCTACACTTATCTGGCATGCTCTTAACCTTTGGTGTCCCGTTGCGATTAAGTGAGCGTCAAACTCAGGTTTGAATTGCTAATAAAAGTCGTCAATATGGCAGTATAGTTCGGTTAGGTTGTCCATGTAAGAAGTCCTTGTTGTGAAGTTTGTCTTGGTAAACTTACTTTAGCAACTTTGGACTTCTTTTTTTATCTTTTTTTTGAGCGCTTATCCCGAACTGGGGTTATCATAACTAAAGAAGCGAAGTAATACTCAAATACTCAAATACTCAAATACTCAAATACTCAAATACTCAAATACTCAAAATCATTTTGACTATCTGTATCAAGGCTTGTCAAATTACAATGGTCTGTTATCAGCAGTTCCTTTTATACAGTCTGTTTTAAGTAGTTTATTAGCGTAAATAGGGTCAAGAAAAATATTGATTACGTTTTAGGCTATGGTATTTCAGCCGAATCTCTTATAGCCGAATCATCATCGCAACGATGATATTTATACCAGATTGATTATCAAAGTAGGCTTCCCTGCGTATAGCAGGGTTTCCCCTACCTATTCAAATCATCTGTCTCATCTTTAAAGGTTTCTACAACGACAGCAAAAATGTCATCCCAAACTGCCTCATTTGCCAAAAACGGATAATCCTTAAGTAGCTTATTACTTTTAGCACCTTTATTTTGTAGCATGCTGCGAATGATTCTATCGGCATAGCTGTTGGGCATCTCAATAATCTCTTTTATCGCCAGTCGTGCATGGTCATGTTGTCTTAGGTACTGTGACTCGTTATGCATCTCTTTTTCAATAACATGCGCAATCAGTCCTGATAAGTACTGAACATGAGGCGTCAGGTCCATAAAGCGCCATGCCGGTTGAATAAGGTGACTGTCTTCAAAATTTAAGTTTGAGCGAATACCATCAGGGTAAGTAATCGCTTGTTTATCAAAGCTGTAATGATCACGGATTTGCTTCATAAGGGGCACAGAGACACGGTCTAAGATTTTATCATAGGCATGACGGTCTGAGGGATGCTCAGCAATGGCTTGTGATATAGGTAGGATAATCGGCTCATGAATGACTTGGTCTCGTCTAAGGACATCATTAATTAAAAAGCGATGTACGCGGCCATTGCCATCCGCTAATGGATGAATATACACAAAGGCAAAGGAGACAACAGCACTACGCATCAGTGCTGATTGTCCCTCAGTCTTCTCCATAAATACCTGTAATCCTGCTAGCTTATTAGCAATGTCATCAGCAGGTGGCGCGATATAATGCACAATTTCTTTAAAGCCATTCACCTGGGTATGCGACACAAAAACTGGAGATTGACGGACGCCATACTGCTGGATGACCGTTTTGCTACCAAGTATCTCTTGTTGCAACTCTGCTAGCGACTCAGGATCAAGCGGAATATCGCCCTTGCCGGTACGCCGTGCCATCACATCGGCGAAACGTTCAATACGTTTTAACTCTTTCCCTTCACCTTCTATAGTAAAACTGGCTTTACTCTCTCGTAATGTCATCCATACGGAGGCACGCATCAGTAAGTCTTGCCCAAATTCATCGTTCAGCTTGTCAACCATTGTGGCAATATCGAGTGCAGCGGCTTGCGTAAACAACTCTGTTTTCACCAATTGAGGACAGAAATGACGGGTTCCTGCAAGATTGTCATTGATACGCCAACGAGCATTCTTTATGACATGCGCAGGGCTTGAAGTAACCTGCTTCTTAGCATCTAGAGCATCCACATAGTTACCGCCTAAATTACTCGGTACTGCTAACTGCTGACCCATGAGCCATTCATACAAGAAAGCCATTCTACGGGCATAGCTGCCTGTGGGCTCAGCGTTTACCCATGCTTGTACGTCATTAGCCCCTATCTGCTCAAACAGACGAGCCAGTAACTCCAAATTCAGTACTTCATGACGCATGTGAAACTGTAAGTGCGCAATGATCGTGTCCAGTGGACGCGCGGTTTCCTGATAAGCATTATGGATGACATCACCGTCTTTATAGGTTTGCCTGCGCCCACCGATACTACTGCTGACATATAAAGGCGAAACCAGCTCGATGCTGGCATAACGGATAAGCCATGCTGCGCCAATAGGGTCTGAAGTAGGGGTATTCATCATGAGGGGCTCAAGCGATTATAGATAAGCCATTTTGCAGAAAAGCGATTATGAATGCAATATAATGATTATAATGAAGCCTCATTGCATTAAATCGATTTTTATATGACGCTGTGATGTCTTTAGATAAAGATCGAAGGGCGTTTTAAGTGGGCATAATTGAACGAAATTGAATGATGAAAATACACCGTTCTTAACACAGCTACGTAGTAATAGAGTACCTATTTCTGCAAATAAAGCCTTCTTGCCTCGCGTGTAAAGCCTTATATATCAGCTGTTTATGGACAAAAATAAAATAAAATACCTCAGCTATGAGCCTGGCTTTAACACCCGGTAAACAGTAGCTACGCCAACACCAACTGCCTTAGCGATTTCCTCTTTTGTCATATTGCCTTGACTGTCTAATTCTCTAATACGATTGTGTTTCGTTGTATTAGGCTTCTTACCGGAGGGCTTATAGCCACTGTTAGCCAATCCCTGCTTGATACGCTCTCTACGCTTGTCGTTATCAAGCTTTGCCATCGTTGCTAATAAGTCGATCAGCATATGGTTAATCACTGTTAGGATCTCACCTGTCATGCCATTATTAACTGTATGCGTCGTTGGTAGATCAGCCACCACCAATCGCAAGCCTTTGTCTTTGATACGCTGCTTTAGAATTGCAAAATCATCTTGAGATAATCGGCTTAATCTATCCACGCTTTCAACCAGTAGAATATCGCCTTGCTCAGCGTCCTTTAGCAGCTTGGCTAATAATGGTCTATCGAGCTTTGTACCACTGAAATGCTCGACGTACTCAACATGGTTATCATCATAACTTGTACTGAAAGCCACCAAATCAGCCAATGCTCTGGTAGCGTCTTGATCCTTAGTGCTGGCTCTCACATAAATACGAACAGTCATAACCCACCTCTATTATTTAGACTTAATAATTAGTGCTCATTGATAATAACAAGATATTACTATCATTTAATAATATAAAAAAGTCTAATGATAGATAGATTATCATTTAAAGGTTTTATGTTTTGGGTATAGGCTAATGATAGGAAAAAAGCACAGCAGCCAGTCTTATAATTCAAAAGTCTGTTATAGATGGTTCCATGCTAACAGTCTGCTTTAAGTAGTCTGTTAATAGGTTTGAAAGGTAAAATAACTGGTTTCCTTGGGGTATACCCTACGATAACAGGAAATCCATCGCGGATGACAAAACCTGTTTAGCTTTTAAACAAGACGGGTTTGTCGATAGTATGTAAGATAAGTTGGAAAAGTAACTAGAGTGTAAGACTATTCATACTGGGTCTGAATCAAAGTTTTATTGTGATTAATTTCTGCTCAATATTATTCATTTGTCGCCATGATGAGTGATGGCGGCTTGTAATTTAGTTAGGAAAAATAATCTTGAGTAATAATATACGTTTGTATCATTTGTATCATTTGTAGCAGAGCTTGTTCTAGGCTTCTTTACTTACACTTTTCTGTAAGTTATTTTTTAGTAAATGATCGAATATAAATGGGCCAAAAGGTAAGAGTGAGCCGAGTACGCCCGCAGGTATTGCCCAAAGAGGCATTTTCATTTTGATAGCTGAGCCTATAAGTATTATGATATAGGTAATAAACAAAATACCGTGTGCCATACCGATGTATTTCACACCTTCTGGAATATCCAGCATATATTTTAGTGGCATGGCGATGAAGAGCAATAATAAGAAAGAGGTGCCTTCTAGGTAGCCTATAAGGGTAAGACTTTTTAACGCGGTCTCTTGTTTTTTTCTAAGGCTGTGAATTTTTTCAATAGTTGGCTGAGCCTGTGACACTATATTTTCCTTTTGTTATTATCAATAAAGAATTTATGGATTATTCAATGTCTCTATAATAATGGCTCTACGCAGAGCTTTTAAGTATTGGGTTTTAAGACCTAAAATGAGTGAGTACCTATACCAGTCATACATTACCTTCCAGTTCACATTTTATAAACATACTCAAGTATAAAAAGTATTTTTCCGTATAGAGTGACTACGACGCTAGTTCATTTTGTTTGTGATAATCGGCATCAATGTGCTTATTTATTACGCTTACTTTCTAAAAATATCATGTCAATTATAATCAATGCGACACCGACACAGACACCTATATCTGCAACATTGAAAATAGGATAATTCCAGACATCAGCATAATGCACATGGATAAAGTCAACCACTTTACCAATTCTTAAACGATCGATTAAGTTGCCAATCGCACCACCGAGCATTAAGGCTAACCCCATGGACAATAGCTTGGCTGCACGTGGCGCTTTGATTAAATAAACCGTTAAAAAGATAGCCATTACAAAAGCTAAGCCTGAGAAAAACCATTTCTGCCAACCGCCAGCGTCGGCTAAAAAGCTAAATGCTGCCCCATAGTTATAAGCGAGTGTCCAGTTGAGAAATGGTTCAATGACCGGTACGGGGTCATTGAACGCTAATTTGGTTTGGGCCAACCACTTAGTCCATTGATCAAGTATTAATACCATTATCGCCAACAAATACCAGATAAAAGCGCGACTGCCATTGGCAACCATTTTTGGCATTTTATTCAACTTACCTTTAGGTGTTATCGAGTTGCCTGAGGTTACGTACATAGCTTTAGGCGTATGATTCATGGTTTTAGAGTCAATTGATTGATGAGTACTACTCACAGCTATAGGTACTTTATTGTCAGCAATATTAGTACTAGCCGATTCAACGCTATTCAATTTAGTACTATCTAATCTGTCGGTAGATTCAGTCATAGTTGTTTTCTTTATCTGTGTTTATACAATGAACAATGTTAAACGTATATGTTTTTAGTATACGACTATTAATAGCGCCACTTTTAAAAACGGCTCCACTTACCGCTCTGGTATTATGAAACTTACGGTAATAATTTTTTATTAGGGAATCTGTTGATTGATTTCAATATTAACCTGAGTCTGTTCAGCACTAATCACTATCGGATTACCCGATAAGTCGCCTGACTCTGCTATGGCATTACCGCTATGACTAATACGAGCAACGACTGCTAACTGAGTTTTGTCACTACGAGCTGAATTTAACGTGCGATCTGGCATCATCGCATCAAGATTGCTTAAGCGGATACTGGCCTCACCTTGCTCAATAACACTAATGGGTAAACGTTTGGCGGCAAACGGTGGACCTCCTTTAACGTCACGTATCGCAACAAACAACACATCATCAGCTTTCACTAACGGTAATAAATTAGCGTTAATTTTCACTGTCACGTCAATACCTTCTAGCGCTTGCTTTTCTTGCGTGCTAACGTAGTTGCTTAACTCATCTAAGCTTGCTAAAGCTTTAGTATGATCACCTGGTTTGGCCACAATGCTGCCTTGTAAGCGTTTAATCCAACCTTGCGCTTGGGCAAAGTTACTACTACGAGTCTCACCCATTGCCATGAGCATTTGAGCCCGTTCATGCTGCGGATTCTTAGCTAATATAGCTTGTAATACACGGCGAATATTGGCGTCTAACTGACCTTCATTAACGAAAAAGCTAGTCTGAGCATAAGTGGTGGCGATTTCTTCATTTTCAGGAGCTAAACGATAGGCACGAGATAAGGCTTCCAGCGCAGAATCAGTTGCCTCCATAGATAAGAAAAGCTCGGATAGGCGCATCCAGCGATTAGGATCATCAGCATTACGATGAACATTGGTTTGCATGGCGCTAATCAGTTGACGACCATCTTCAAACGCCCATGATGGCGGCTTGTCAATTTTAGCTGTCAATAGGTCGTCAGCCACTTGTCCTACTTTGTCCTCAGCTGTCCACAAATCAAACACGGGCGTACGATTGCCTATTAGTAAATACGCCATTGCAGCCAATATTGGGATCCAAGCTGCGACAATTAAACGGCTTTTGACATCAGGGGTGACCATAGGTGTTATCTGACGCTGCGCATCTAATAGCTGACGCTCAAGCTCCAGCTTTTGATTTTGATAATGGCTATTATTAATAGTACCGCTGTCTTTATCTGTTTGTAGCTCAGCTAAACGTTCGCGAAATACTGCAACATTAATATCTAGCAGTTGATTGTCTATTGGTTTGGACTGCAAACGCGGTGCTCGTAGCCATGGCATAATAGCAATCAGCGCAAATATAAGAGCAATCAGCAAGCTTAGAGTTACAAATAAGCCAAAAGTAGAAAATAGAGTCATTTTTTGTCCTCTAGGCTAGTAATGTCGTGGTCGACACTCTCAGCTTGCGATAATAGACGATCAAGCTCAGCCTTTTCCGTAGAGGTCAAGGCAGCAGTACTGTTCACTGTGACGCCGCTTTGACCACGGGCAACAACTTGGCGACGCTTACTTTGCCAAAACCAACCAATAATTAAGACGAGCAATAATAGTGGTGGAAAAAACCATAGGATCCATGTTGATGGTCGCATAGGCGGCTTGTAGCTAATAAAGTCACCGTAGCGCTCTTGCATATAGACGCGTATTTCAGCATCACTACGTCTATCTTTAATTAAATCATAGACTTTTTGCTTTAGATCCTGTGCAATCGGTGCATCAGAGGCTGCAAGGTTTTGATTTTGGCATTTTGGGCAGCGAAACTCTTCTATTAATCCACGATACTGAGCTTCTTGCTGTGGTGAGTCAAAATCGTATACGTCAATAGCTGCGTTTGCCGTCATGTTAAGCAGACACGCTAGTATTAAGCTTGCTAGTTTTAAAACTATATTGGGTTTTAGTTGAGGAGCTCTTATTCGAATAACGTTCATTTGCACATCTCCTCAACCTGAATGAGATCAGGACTATCGTTGTTCTTATTAGCCTCATTAAGTACGGTCAGGCACGGCTTAACACGCTGTTGCCAATTGGCTTCATTAACCTCACCAACAATATGCTGACGAATGATGCCATCTCCATCCACAACAAAGGTTTCGGGCGCACCAGTTATGCCTAAGTCTAGAGCAAACTGACCCAATGAATCCTGAATAGACATAGAAAATGGATCACCGCCTCGGTTTAAGTAACTGAGCGCATTACCAATCTCATCCTTATAATTCACACCAACGATATCAACGCCGCGCTCTTCTAGTTGCATTAAAAACGGATGCTCAATAACGCAAGTTGGGCACCATGAGCCCCAAACATTAAGTAAAAACGGCTTATCCGGCAAATTATCATTGGTGATAGTACGGGTAGTATCTGCTAATAACGGCAGCTCAAAGGTAGGAACCGGACGCTCAAGAGCGGTATTGGTCACAATGTCTGTTGGTTTACCTAAGCGCATGTACAATATAACTACCAAACCAAAAAAGAGGATAAGCGGAATTAAGAACCATAGCTTCGTCTGCTTTTTTTTCATTGTCTTTGGGTTACGCTGCTTACTGTTTTGGCTATCTTTTTGCTCAGGAGTATTATTCGACATAGTCATTTATTTCTCCTTTAGTGTCGACATCGTCGATGCTGAGATTGCCTGTTCAATAGCTACCTCATTGACTCCATCAGTAGCCAGATCACCAGTAACTAGCAATGGAGCTTTAACTTTTTTGATGCGGTATCGTTTATCAAGCATGCTAATTAATCCACCTAGAGCCATGATAATTGCCCCTAACCAAATCCAGCGAATTAATGGTTTTACATAAATCCTTAATGCCCATTGGTTACTACCATCGGCAATAGGTTCGCCCAGTGCGACATAAACATCGCGCATAAGATTGGGGTCAATAGCGGCCTCAGTTGTTGGCATAGTGCTGATAATATACGTACGTTTTTCAGGATATAGCGTTGCCACTTCTTGGCCATTCTTAGTCACTACAACCTCAGCTTGCGTTGCATCAAAGTTACTCCCCTTTATTTCAAAAAATTCAGTTACTTCAAAATCGTAACCTTGAACATTGACTGTATCGCCAATACCCATTGCTACGTCACGCTCAATACTCAGGCTACTAGTAAAGGCTATGCCAATGACAGCAACCAATACGCCAATATGAGCAGTCTGTTGACCCCAATAGCTCAGACGCAACTGCCGCAAACCGTTAAAAAGATTAGGCGCATTCTTAGTTTTATCTTTAAAATCAACTGCCATCCATAGCAGTGCCCAAAAGCTAACGGCTAAAGTCACACCAATATTAAGCATAGACGATGGATTAACAAAGTAAGTAATAATGGCAGCTAATACTAAGCTACTAACGGCGATGACCATGCCTATACCCAGTAGTGGACGGGTGTCTTTTTTCCAGCGAATATTTGAGCCCATACCCATAGCTATTAATAACAGCCACGTTAAAGGTACAAATAATGCATTAAAATAAGGAGGGCCAACGGACACTTGTCCTAAACCAAAGGCATCAGCGATAATAGGGTAAAGGGTGCCGAGCAGCACCACTAAGGTTGCAATCAAAATGATGGCGTTGTTGATCACTAAAAAGGACTCACGTGAAATCAGCTGATATTGACTTTCAACGGTTAAACGCCAACCTCGAACGGCAAACATTAATAGACCACTACCGATGATAATGCCAAGAATAGCTAAGATAACCAAACCACGCGTCGGATCAGCGGCAAACGAATGCACTGAGGTAAGGACTCCAGAGCGTACCAGGAACGTGCCAAGCAAGCTTAAGGCAAAGGCGAAAATAGCCAGCATAATGGTCCATGCTTTAAACACCCCGCGCTTTTCAGTGACTGCTAATGAATGCAGCAATGCTAAGCCGACAAGCCAAGGCATAAACGAGGCATTCTCTACCGGATCCCAAAACCACCAACCGCCCCAGCCAAGCTCGTAGTAGGCCCACCACGAGCCCAGTGCAATACCAATGGTCAAAAACCCCCAAGCCGCGAGCGCCCATGGACGTGACCAGCGTGTCCAAGCAGCATCTAAACGCCCTTCCCACAATGCCGCCATACAAAATGCAAAAGGTACTACCATACCCACATAGCCCATATATAACATGGGCGGATGAATAATCAGACCGAAATCTTGTAGGACAGGATTTAAATCAGCGCCATCGACCGCTAGATTGGGTAAGGTACGCTCAAACGGTGACGAGGTAAATATCAGCATCGTTAGCATCATTAACTGTACACCGGCCAAAATAACTAATACCCGCGCACGCATTGATAACGGCAAGCCGCGACTAAAGTATGATACCAGTGCACACCATGTGGCCATGATGGTCATCCATAGCAGCAAAGAGCCCTCGTGTCCGCCCCATGTCGCCGATAACTTATAGTACCAAGGCAACAGCGTATTGGAATGCTGCGCGACGTAACTGAGGCTAAAATCATTATAATAAAAACCTGCTATCAAAGCGCCAAATGACGTTATCATGGCGGCAAACTGTGCCCAAGCTAAGCTAGGGGCTAGTCGTTGCCAAGCAACTTGGTTATGAATAACACCAATAGTTGGCAGAATTACCTGCAATAACGCCAATACAAAAGCGGTAAGCAAGGCAAAATAGCCCAATTCTGTAATCAACATACGGTCTAACCTTATTTACTCTAATGCGGTTGCAGTTTACTGTGGCGGTGGAATTTTTATTATTAGAACCCACCCCCGAAATCTGCTGCTATCTCTAGTTTTTAATTGATTTCGAAGGGTTTTATTTAACTACTTTAGGCGGATTTACCAGTGGAGGCGCTCCCTTAAAGCGCAGTAAACGTAACGCATTAAGAGTAACGAGCACTGTTGCTCCAGCATCAGCTAGAACCGCAATCCATAGTCCAGTAATGCCGAATACGGTCGTGATCAGAAAGACGCCTTTGAGACCCAAAGCGAAAATGACGTTCTGATGAATGTTGCGCATGGTGGCACGTGAAAGTGCGATGAGATGAGCCATATCCGTAACACGACTTTTCAATAATGCGATATCGGCCGTCTCAATGGCCACATCGGTACCACCACCCATCGCGATGCCAACATCAGCGGTTGCTAGTGCTGGCGCATCGTTAATACCATCACCCACCATCGCTATTTTGCTGTTATTCTTCATCTCGTTAAGCAAGCGCAGTTTGTCCTCAGGCAACAGCTCAGCTTCCCATTCCACGTCTAAATTACTGGCAAGTGCTTGAGCGGTTAAGCGGTTGTCGCCTGTTAGCATGACGGAGCGCACACCCATCGCTTTAAGTTGAGCCACACCTTCATGAGCGTCGTCTCGTAACTCGTCTCTTAGTGCGACCAATCCAAGCACTTCTCGACTTTGCTCATCGAAAAGAACTGAGACGGTCTTGCCCTCATTTTGCAGCGCCTCGATTTGTGCCTGTTGCTCGGCTGAAATTGATGCCTCATCTGCGGCATAAACAGGCGAACCGATAGCTAGCGCGCGCCCAGCGATAGTTGCGTGTACCGCTTTACCCGCAGTAGCAGAAGCTTTAGAAGCCACAGGTATGACAACTTTGGCGGCTTTGGCATGACTGACAATGGCTTCAGCAAGCGGGTGACTAGAACCTGTCTCCACACTGGCAAAGAGCGCCAATACCTTATCTTTACCTTGAGAACCCTGATCCTGAGAATCCTGACCTTGAACACTTGAATACTCTTGTGTAATGTCAACAACATCGGTCACGCGTGGTTTGCCTTCAGTTAAAGTGCCTGTCTTGTCAAAAGCGACTGTCTTCACTTGGCCGATGGTTTCTAAAGCACTACCGCCCTTGATCAGCAAGCCGCGGCGCGCACCGACCGCTAGACCAGAGGCGATAGCAGCTGGTGTTGAGAGCACAAGAGCACAAGGACAAGCGATCAATAATAAGGCTAGACCTCGATATAACCAAGTTGACCAATCTCCGCCCATGGTTAACGGTGGGACGATGATAATTAGGGCGGCAATAGCCATCACAGCCGGTGTATAGTAACGACTGAATTTCTCAATAAAACGGGCAGTGGGTGCTTTGGAAGCTTGCGCTTGCTCTACCAAATCAATAATGCGCGAAATAGTGTTATCGGCGGCTGTCTTTTCTACGCGCACTTGGAGCACACCATCGATGTTAATTGACCCTGCAAATACATTGTCACCCATCGTCTTGGCAACAGGAACAGACTCTCCCGTCACGGGCGAATCATCAAGGCTGGACGCACCTTGAACAATGGAACCATCAGCAGATACCCTATCTCCAGGACGCACCAGCACAAGGTCATTCACTTGTAGTGAAGTCGCTGGAACGTTACGCTGCCCACCTTGAGCATCAAGTAAAATCGCACTTTTCGGAACCAGCGATGATAAGGCTCTGATGCCAGCGCGAGCGCGATCAGCAGCGATACTCTCAAACAGTTCACCGATTGAGAACAAAAAGACAACCGCTGCGGCCTCTTCAGCTTCACCAATGATAAGTGCGCCAAGCACGGCGACGGACATCAGCGTTTCAATTGAAAAGAATGAACCTGTTTTAGCCAGTGCTAAGGCTTTGCGTGCAAATGGAAAAACGCCTACAATCACAGCGATGGCAAACACCCATATCCCATAAGCGGGGAACAGTAGTGACAGTGCATAAGCGCTGCCCATCAAAATACCGAGACCAACAACCTGTTTGCCTTTTTGAGTTTGCCACCACCGCTTATCCTGCGGAGCCATCTGATTGTCGCTGTCAATATCAATAGCCGATACAGTTTGTTGACCAGTATTGGCAGATATACCGAACCCTAGGCTTTTGATGGTTTTTTCGATATCACTAGCCTGAGTCGGCGCACCAGGGGCTAAATTTAGCTCTAGCGTTTCTGTAGCGAAATTCAGCTGAACATCAGAAACCCCAGGCATACGTTTCAAAGCTGTTTCAATCTTGCCGATGCAACTGGCACAGTCCATACCTTCAATATGATATTTCATAATAATTTACCCTTTGAATAATGATATTATGAACCCTCTAGTGGCTTTAGAGTCAAGGTTATTCATCTACAGTTTCGTAATTTTAATTTCTCTAGCGCCAGTCTTTACAGCCACTTTAATCATTTAAATCATAGAGGTTGTTATGACAATCAAAATTGGTGAGCTCGCTAAACGCACAGGTGCCACAGTGGAAACCATTCGCTATTACGAAAAGGAGCACTTATTACCTGAGCCTTCTCGCAGCGCAGGGAATTATCGTTTATATAATGAAGAGCACATTGAACGTCTACAATTTATCCTACACTGCCGTACGCTTGACATGGCTTTAGACGAAGTAAGAATCTTACTTGAATACTGGGAGGAACCTGATAAAGACTGTGGTGATGTGAACTCATTACTAGATAAGCAAATTTATGCTGTAGAAATACGAATGGAAGAATTGATGCACTTAAAGCAGCACTTGACTGTTTTGCGTCAGAAATGTGCAAGTAGTGCACCAGCAGTATCATGTGGCATCTTAAACGCGCTGGTCGATAATTCCTGTCATGAGTAATGATATCAGTAGTGTTCATTTCTAACTGATCAAATCATGAAAGGTTAAATACACCCTGATGTTAAGCACAAAAAAACCCAGCAATGATATTAAGATCACTACTGGGGTTGGAGGAAATAATAACTATGTTGTGCTGACTTATCAGGTCTTATTTATCATTCATAGCAAGGTAGATATTTCGATCTGATGCGGATGCGTCATCCACGTATTTTGAATCACGCCATGTGGTATAAGCATAGACACCACTGTATGGGCTGATGCTGTTCTGACGGAAATCAGAAATCCAGTTTTCGCCATCAAAGATTTGGATATGGCCATGTGGACGCTTTGATGAGCGATCATAGACAATAACATCACCTACTTGGGTTGGCATATCATTACTGATTTTGCTAAAACCTGCTTTATCAAGCGTGCCACGAGTGGCGTACTGATAGGCTGAAGGATTGGGGGTGAACTCATAACCTGCTGATTGTAGTGCTTTACGTACGTAACGGGCACAGTATCCAGAGCTACCAGATAGAGCCACTCGTGAAGCACGAGCAGCAGCGATAGCGGGGGCTGAATTGCTATCAGGAACTGTATTGACTTGCTGCTGTTGTTTTTCAGCGTATAAGCGGCTGTTTAATGATGAAAGCCGACTCTCTTTTTGCTTAGCCTGCGCACTTAGGTTGCTAATAGCTTGACTGATTTCGTCATTACTAGAAACATAAGCACCACTGCTAGTGCTATAGATGTTTTTTGATGAACCGTAGTTTGATGCCACAGAAGTATTGGTGATGGTATTATTTGTTTGAGAGATTGTGATAGCAGCACCACTCGTTTGTGCTATGCCCATACCCAGTACTGACAAAATCAATAAAGCCTGTTTCATAAATCTAATACCTACGGTTAATTCAAAATGGTCTGTTATCAACAACAGCGCAGTCAATTAAATTTCAACAACTCAAGTATATATACGTCATAGTGACTGATACTTCTGCTGCATATTATTCATATAAAAAATGATTATTGGCGATCACAGCACATCATTGAAGTCTTACGAAGCTGTTGCAAATCAAGCTGCTGGCCAAAACACAAAGCCGACTTTAGCATAGGCTGTTTAGCCTGTCATCACCCTTAAAAACCCCAAAAATACTTTTTTGATGTTGAAAAAATTGCTAATATTCCACATTTTACAATGTAAGTTTGTGTAACATATACAGAATATAGCTGACTAAATTGACAACAATTTCTACTGTTTTATAAGCAAAAAAACGTCTGAGGGTTAAATCTAAATTATAGATTTAACCCTCAGACGTTTTTTTATTGGATGAAGTAATTACCCTATATAGGGTCTAACTAATTATTAAGATAATATAATAATTTATAATATTAATATAGATATAGATGTTAATTCCCTACTGGCTTATGTAATATTACGTAATTGTTTCGATACATCCTGTATATTCTTGTATTAACCCTTAATTATTTATCTATTTTAAGGGTTAATAACCGATAAATCCGCTTACATTGTCATCAAAAGTTACAAATTCAAAGTTATTTTTGCTTTTAAAGTCGCAATAGCTAATGATTTTTTTGATGAAGAATCATTTTATAAGCAATAGAACAGTCTTATACCTGCCTCATTTACTTTTAACGCTAACACTATAATCAAAGTATTCTTAACTGCTAACACACTATAATTGCTGCTCTACCGATTCAATATCAGCATAAACTTGGGTCGTCCCGTCTTTATTGAGCTGCATAACCTGATAGGGCATGAATTTATTTTGATACTCCATACCTGGGCTACCAACAGGCATGCCAGGTACGGCAAGACCCATAGCTTGTACTGGCGGATTTTCTAAGAACTGCGCCATATACTTAGCAGGTACATGACCTTCAAAGACGTAATCATCAGTAGTGACTACAGTATGGCAAGAACGCATCTCAGTTGGAACGCTGTAGCGCTCTTTAAATACGGCTAAGTCCGCAACATCTTGCGCGGTTGCACTTAGACCATTATCTTCTGCATGACTTATCCATTCTTTACAGCAGCCGCAATTGGCATCTTTATAGACCGTAGCTGAGACGT
Source organism: Psychrobacter sp. P11F6 (assembly GCF_001435295.1). Classification (NCBI taxonomy): domain Bacteria; kingdom Pseudomonadati; phylum Pseudomonadota; class Gammaproteobacteria; order Moraxellales; family Moraxellaceae; genus Psychrobacter; species Psychrobacter sp. P11F6. The sequence continues at coordinate 42,819 of NZ_CM003595.1, forward strand.
TTTTTAGTAGGTCTGGTTTACTTACTGACCTTGTCATCATGTGAGCACTTTTAGCGTTTGGTTCATCTTCCTTTAAAGTGATAGCTGTTGCATTTTCGGTTGTTACTGATGTTGTGTTTGCATCAGATACGCCACTACTCGGTTGGCTACAAGCAAATAGTGATGAGGCGGCAAGTAACACCAGCGTACCACGCAACCCCTTAGACAGATGACGATTGAATATAAGACTGGATTTTATTTTTAAGGGGGTCATAGTGCTCTCTCATGTACTGTAGATATTGTGAGCTATAGAAGGTCAAGTAACACTTCATATCGTTTGGTAATGTAGCATAATAACCCATCAAACGGGGTACGTAAATTTATACATTGAGCAGTGCGGACTGGTATCATAAGCAGTTTTTATTTTGAAATGCTGCCTGTAGTATTAACGGGTCTATCTGAGTTTTGGATTTTGATTAAAAATTCAAGGCTCATAATTTTGGATAATTTGCGATGCACCTGTCTACTATTAGTCTACAAAAGCGTTTGAGTACTCACTTAAATCAATTACCGCTATGGCTTACGCTAGTAGCAGCATGGCTTGCAGGGGCTATTTTTTTATTTGCATTATCGCCTTATGGGTTCTGGCCGCTAGCAATAGTGTCACCAGCGATTTTATATGCGCTGTTGGTGCCAAATATGAGTGGTCGTCGCGCTTTTATTATCGGTGAAGCTTACGGTATGGGGCTATGGTGCGTCGGCGGCTTTTGGCTCTATACAGCTATCCATGATTATAGCGATACTCCAACGTGGCTCGCATTGATTATGATTGGATTGATGGGTCTCGGTATGGGACTGTTTCATGGATTTTTAGCACTAGCCTTTAACCGTATGGTAGGCAAACAACCCTTTTCATTTGCTGCTCTTTGGGTGCTACAAGAATGGTTAAAAACTTGGTTATTCACAGGCTTTCCGTGGCTGTTTGTTGGTTATGCGTTTACTGAAGAGTATTGGTTATCGTCCTTAGCACCCGTTGCTGGTGTTTTTGCCGTCTCTTTTGTTGCCATACTATTGGCTGCAAGTTTAGTAGAGCTACTGCTTCGGCGCAGTAGTTATGCCGTCGTTTCTGTACTGTTATTGGCCATTAGCACATCATTATGGCTGGTCAATCCGCAATGGACAAAACCTAAGGGCACACCTGATCTGTCAGTGTCATTGATTCAAGGTAATATTTCACAAGATATAAAGTGGCTGACTCAATATCAAGTAGAAACGCTAAAGATTTATGCGAAGTTAACGCGCACTGAGTGGGGACGTGATGTTGTGGTGTGGCCTGAATCATCTATTCCGATGTTTCAGGATGAGGCTGCGGGCTTTATTAGTGAAATGATAGAAATGGCTAATGCGACCAATACGACATGGATAACTGGTATCCCTTATAAGGATAAAGCGGCATTCAATGCCAGTACGGATAAGTATCCCCCATTTTACAATAGCGTGATTGCTCGAGGTGTAGAAGCGGAAGGCCTATACAAGAAGCAGCGTCTGGTGCCTTTTGGAGAGTATATTCCATTTGAAGGCGTGCTCGATATTTTCCCAAGTTTGGCCGGTAGTCAGGATATTAAGAGCTATAGTCGCGGTAGTGATCAGCAGTCACCGCTACAGGTGCGTGGACACAATATAGGGACGGCTATCTGTTATGAGGTAGCTTATCCAGATACCACGCGTAAAAATGCCATCGATACTGACTTTTTGTTGACGGTCTCTAACGATGCCTGGTTTGGCACTTCAGCAGGACCATTGCAACATTTGCAAATGGTACAAATGCGCGCGCTTGAGAACGGGCGCTGGTTTATTCGAGCGACCAATACTGGTGTTACCGCTATCATTAACCATAAAGGTCGTATTGTAGAACGCGCACCGCAGTTTGAGCGTACTGTACTACGTGGTGAGATACAGGCACGGGTTGGTAACACTCCCTTTATGCTTATGGGAA